>DUCC01000025.1 GCA_012959995.1 Acidimicrobiia bacterium | reverse complement strand
AGAGCGCCGGCTCCGTAGTCGCCGGAGTTTAGACGCCGATATTTAAAGTCCGTTACATGGGGACTGTCCCCATGTAACGGACTTTTCTCACATCACGGACTTTTGCGGACAACTTGGGTGGCGCCGATGCGGTCACCGAGGCGACGGCGTGAGGTCAGCACTAAACCGATTTCCGCCAGGATTATTCCGAGGCCTATTTGGGGGATAGCGATGGCCGCTACCCAGGGGAGGGTGCGTCCGGCGGTAGCGGTGATGTCAGGGGTTTCTCCGCTTGGGTCAGCAACGACGCGTAGGCCGGTTGCTGCTTTGCCGATGCTGCGACCGGTTAGCGAGGTGAGGGCAATATGGATGATTAAAAAGGCGGCTAAAGGAACCCAAAAGGCTGGGCTGGTTGGGCTGACGTCGAAGAGCCAGAGTTGGTCTTCGAGGGCGTAGCAGGCGTTGGCTTCTTCGGTGAATTGAGCGCAAGCTTCGGGGCCGGCTTGGTTTTCGGGCCACGGGTGTTGGGTGGCGGTCAGCAGCAAGACTACGGAGGTTAAAAAGATGAGGAAAGCGATGTCGATGGTCCAGGCAAGGGCACGTCGCACTAGCCCGGCGGTTTCCTGATTGGCTGGCGAAGGGGCCGGGGTTAAATTTTTTTCTGACGTCATATCTTTAAGATTCTAGATGGGGGTGAGGCAAGATAGCCTGCCTCTTATGGAAGCAGAAGAAACTACCGCAGACCCAGAACTTTTTGACAAGATTGTCAACCTCTCGAAGCGTCGGGGGTTTGTTTTTCAATCGGCCGACATTTATGGCGGGTTCCGCTCTACCTACGATTACGGCCCGTTGGGGGTTTTGTTGCTGCGCAACGTCAAAGATCAGTGGTGGCGCTCCATGGTGCAGATGCGCCACGATGTGGTGGGTCTAGATGCTTCTATTTTGTCGCCGCCAGCGGTGTGGGAAGCGTCGGGCCATTTGGCCAACTTCACTGACCCGTTGGTGGATTGCAAAGAGTGCCGGGCCCGCCATCGTGAAGACAAACTCGACGACCCCGATACGTGTCCTTCGTGTGGGGCTAAGGGTGCGTTTACCGAAGCGCGTCAATTTAATTTGATGTTTAAAACTCAGGCCGGCCCGGTGGAGGGCAGCGGCGCTGAGGTTTATTTGCGCCCCGAAACTGCGCAGGGCATGTTTATTAACTTCGCCAACGTGTTGAACACCAGTCGCAAGAAGCCGCCGTTTGGTATTGCCCAGATCGGTAAGTCGTTTCGTAACGAGATCACCCCGGGCAACTTTGTTTTCCGTACTCGGGAGTTTGAGCAAATGGAGATGGAGTTTTTTGTGCCGCCGGAGGATTCTCCGGAGTGGTATCGCTATTGGTGCGAGCAGCGCCGCAACTGGTATTTAGATTTGGGTATTTCAGAAGATCAACTGCGGTTGCGTGAACACGAGTCTGACGAGATGAGCCACTATGCGGCTGCCACGTCGGATGTGGAGTTTTTGTTCCCCTGGGGGTGGGACGAACTCGAAGGCATCGCTAACCGTACGGATTTTGATTTAAAGTGCCATGCCGAAGCGTCGGGGGCTCGTTTGGAGTTTCATGACCCCAATAGCGGCGAACGCTATGTGCCGCATGTGATCGAACCGGCGGCCGGGGCGACCCGCACCATGATGGCTTTTTTGATGGCTGCCTATCACGAAGAAGAGGTCAATGGCGATACTCGTACCGTGTTGCGTTTGGATCACCGTTTGGCGCCTTATCAGGTGGCGGTGTTGCCTTTGTCGAAGAAGCCGGAGTTGATTGAGCCGTCACAAGAGGTACTAAACTTGGTACAGCCGCATTGGATGTGCGATTACGACCAAACGCAAGCCATCGGCCGTCGTTATCGTCGTCAAGATGAGGTGGGGACGCCGTTTTGTGTGACCATCGATTTTGACACGTTGGACGACCAAGCGGTGACGGTGCGTGAGAGGGATTCTATGGAACAAGAACGGGTGCCTATCGCTGGTTTGGTGGCGTACCTTGAATCCAAGATGAGTAAGTGACCGTTTTTTCTGTCACTACTTTGGAGGGTTTGGAAGCTCTAATTCTTGATGCCGAGGCTCAACGCAGCGCCGAGGCGCGTTGGCAAGCGGTTGCTGCTGTTTCTCCGGAGTTGGTGCGGGAGTTGTTGCATGGCGGATTTTCGTTGGCCGAAGATGCTGCGGGTGCGACGGTGGCTACCGGTATTGCCGCTAGCCCGGGGGCTGCATCGGGAGTGCTTTGTTTAACCTCCGACCGGGTCATGGATGTTGTTGATGCTGGTGGCCAGGCGCTGCTGGTGTGTTTGGAGACCAGCCCGGCCGATGAACTGGGTATGCAACTTGCTGAGGGGATTATCACTGCTCGAGGCGGAATGGCTTGCCATGCAGCAGTGGTGGCTCGGGGGTGGGGCATCCCAGCGGTGGTGGGTTTAAACGATTTAGAAATCGGTGGCGACCACATCGTGTTGGGCGGGGTGCGCATCGACGAAGGTGCCGCGGTTTCTTTGGATGGTTTCACCGGTGAAGTTTTTGCCAGGGGGGCAGAGGTCGCTGAGGTAACTGAAGCGCCGGCCCTGGCGACCTTGTTGTCGTGGGCCGATGAGGTGAGGGGTGAACGAGTGGGGGTGTTGGCCAATGCCGATACGGGCGAGGATGCTCGTCGTGCGGTGGACCATGGGGCCGAAGGCATTGGTTTGTGCCGTACCGAGCACATGTTTTTTGGTGACCGGTTAAGCCTTATTCAAAGTTTTTTGCGGGCTGATTCGCCAGATGATGAGCGCAAAGATTTAGCAGCGTTAGAAAAAGCGCAGCACGAAGATTTTGTTCCGGTGCTGGAGGCCATGGGAGAGCGCCCGGTGACGGTGAGGTTTTTGGATGCTCCGTTGCACGAGTTTTTGGGTTCGGGCGCCGGGGCGAGGGGTGCTGCTGGCCATGAGCACAATCCGATGTTGGGGATGCGAGGGGTGCGTTTGGCGGTGTTACGCCAGGATTTGTATCGCATGCAGGCTCGTGCCTTGTTGGGGGCTATTGCCGAGGTAACTGCTGGGGGCGGCCATCCGCATGTATCGATCATGATTCCGTTGGTTTCGGATCGTGCTGAGTTGATTTTGGTGCGGGATTGGATTCGTGAGGAGATCGCTTCGGCTTTGGAGCAATATGAAATTGCTCATGCTCCTCCTATTGGCACCATGATTGAAACGCCTCGAGCGGCGTTGTCGGCGGCGGAGATTGCTCGGGAGGCAGATTTCTTTTCCTTTGGCACTAACGATTTGACGCAACTGGTTTTCGGCTTTAGCCGTGATGATGTTGAAGTGCAGATGATGGGTGAGTATTTAGCAATGGGTTTGTTGGAGAGCAACCCGTTTGAGGTGTTAGACCCGGGCACCGTGGGCCCGTTGATTGCTGCGGCGACGCGGACCGCTCGGTTGGCTAAGCCGGAGATCTCTGTGGGTGTTTGTGGCGAACATGGGGGAGACCCGGCGTCTATCGTCCAGTTGGTGGCGGCCGGCGTGGATTACGTCTCGTGCTCGCCGTTTCGTGTACCGGTTGCCCGTTTAGCGGTAGCCCAAGCATTAATCCACCAAGATAGTTAACCCCAATCCTAGATCGCGGTCACGTGGGGTCAGACCCCACGTGAGCGCGAGGATTTAGAGCAGAGCGGTGTTGGGGAGGGAAGAGGGCTAGAGGTTGGGCCAGCGGCGACGGCGGGTTTGGGTTTGGCGGTCGTTTTTGCCCAGGGCCCAGATGCGTCGCCATGCGCCGGCTTGAGGGCCGGTCAGGTCAGGGGAGGTGCCGGCGTGGGCTCGTTTGCGGGCTTGCCACCAGTCGGTGGTTGCTTCGTCGGCTAAGGCGGCCACCGCGGTTTCGAGGCGTTCGGCGAAGCGGCGGGCGTTTTCACCGTCGTGGGCAATGAGCGGGTCGCCGAAGGTCACGGTGGTTGAGGAGGGTTGGGGCAAGATTCGGCCCTTGCGCAGAATGCGCCCGGTGCCTTGTATGTGGATGGGTACCACCGGCACGTCGCAGCGAATCGCTAAGTAGGCGGCACCGCCCCGGAAGGGTTGCCCCCACCCGTCGGGGCTGCGGCCGCCTTCGGGAAAGATCAGCAGGCTCCATCCATCGTCAATGAGCTCTCGGGTCATGTCGGCGGAGCGGCGGCCGACTTTGGTCCGTTCGATGGGGATAGCGCCGATGGTTAGGGCGGCAATGGTCCCCCCGATGCGAGTGCCAAAGAAGTAGTCGGCGGCCGCGCCGACCACCGTGCGGTGGCGCCAGGGGTCGGGGATGGTGGTCAACATGAGCGGCGTGTCGGCGTGGCTGTGGTGGTTGGCGGCAAAAATGACTGGGCCGTCGAGTTGTTCAAGGCGGTCTAATCCGTAAACCCGAGGGTCGGCCAAAATGGTCATGGTGGGCCGCATGACGCCTTCTACGAGGGCGGCTCGGGTGAGGCGGGCGGGGTAGCGGCGGGCCCAACTGGTATCAAAATCGCTGCCAAGGCGTGGGCGTTGAGGCGCCGGGGTTACGCCGTTGGGGGTAGGGGCCGACCGGTAGGGAAACCCAGAACGGGCTACCAAAGCACGGGCGCGCCCCAAAGAGCGGGTGATCGGGCTCACGTTACGTCCGACATGAAGATGGGTGGGTTTTTCACGTGGGTGATGGTGGCTTGTGGCCCTACTACATCGCTGGCCATTTCGAGGGCGTCTTGCAGCGTGCTGGCTGACTGAAAGCCCATGCGTTGCACCGCTGCTGGGTCGCCGCCTACCACGATGACTCGCCCCAGGTGTTGCAGGGCGTGGCTGCCCCAGTACCACATGTAGAAGGGGTGCACCCCGTGATAGGCGTAGGAGTTGCGGTACAGGTGAATGTACCACTCGTCTTCGGCGTATTTCTTTTCGTATTTGCGCTCGATTTCGATGGGGTCGGTGGTGTCGGCCAACACTTCTTCGAAGAAATCGATGTAGCTGGGGTGGTGCACGGGGTGGAATTCCCAGGGGGTGGGGTGGCTCATGATGAGCACGCCGCCTTCACGTACCAGTGGTTTACCGCGGTACATGTTGAAGAAGTAGCCCAGCCCGAGGCACATGACCAAAATGGGGTTCATAATGGAGTTGACGTTGTAGGGGCAAATGTAAGGCAGGCCCATGGTCAAAATATCGGTTTGGCCTTCTACGGCGACCGATTGTTGTTTGAACACGTTGGCGGTGGTTATTTCGTGTACTGCTTCGACCTCGCCGGCTTGGATAGAAGTCATTTCGTAGGGTGCTTGCCAGGAGCTAAAGATTTTGCGGCGGGCTTTGCTGGGCAAGACCTCTAACCCTTTTTGCATGGCGATGAACGAGGCCCGGTCTTTGGCGTTCCATTCCCATTCTCGTTTTTGCAGTACGGAGAGTGGCCCGGTGCGCCCGAAGGTGTTGTTGTTGATGGTGGTTTCGATCTGGAAGATTTTGACCCCGGCGTCGCGTATGACTTCGCCCATGCGCCAGTTTGAGGCGTGTAGGGCCGAGTTTTTTTGATCCATGAAGGAGGTGGAGTTGCGCATGGTGTGCACGTTGTGGTGGTGGCGCAGGCTGGTGTAGCCGGAGAGCCCGGTGGCCGTGCTTTTGTGTCCGCCATCCATGGAGACAATGTTGATGTTGACGTAGACGACAAGGTCGCTTTCGGCGGCTCGGCGGCTGAATTGTACGTCTTCGCCGTGGGGGGTTTCGCCCAGTACTACCATGCCGTCGGGGTCTTCGGCGTCGTGGTTGTAGAGGCGCCCGGAGGGGGCAAAGGCATCGTAGACCCGGTCGCCTACGGCGTGGCGTAGTTCGTCTTCGGTCATGCGGCGGTGTATGGCGAGGGCGGCGATGAGGTGCACGTCGTCTACGCCGGCTTGGGCGGCGAGGTCGAGTACGGCTTCGATAATGCGTTGGCGAATGTCGGGGCGCCGCATGGGGGGCAGCGGTAACGAGACGTCGTCAAAGGCAATGGTCAACTTCATGTCGGGGCGCAACAGGGCGGCTAATGGTTCAGAGTCGCCGATGGGGTTGGCCAGGGCATGACGAATGGCCCCTTCGGGGTCGGCGAGGCCTTCGAGTGGTTCGGGTGGGTAAATGACCCGTGACCGGCCGGCGGGGAGTTTTTCTAGCTTGAATTGGTCGCCGTGGTGAAACAAGATGGGCGGGCTGGTGCGGTCTACGTCAAGGACGAAACCGGGCCGGGGGGCCAAATGTTTGTTGGAAGTTTTGTAAGGGTCGGCGTTGCTATTCATAGTTGGTCACGTTCCTTTTCAGAGCGAAGGTCGAAAGCGATTTTTACGGCACCGCGGCGTCCAGCACCGGCGGCGTGTTCAAGGGCATCTTGGTAACGGTTGAGGGGGTACACCGCAGACACCAGTTGCCCGAGGTCGGCGGTAGACACCAAGTCGGCGGCCAGGTCGAAGGTGCGTACGGGGGTGCCGTCGGCGGCGGTTTCGGTGCCGTAGGTGTAGGCGCCGATGAGTTGTATTTCTCGGTGCCAGAGGGGGGTGAGTTCAAGGCTGACTTGGCTAGGCATGCCGACCAGCACGATGCGTCCGCCGGGCCGGGTGATGGCCAGCCCGTCGGTGATGCTTTCGCTGGAGCCCACGCAGTCCACTACGGCGTCAACGCCGCCGCTGAGTCGGTCTACTGCTCCGTCGTCGGTGCTGCGACTGATGGCTCGACTGCCGGTGTGGCGGCGAGCAGCGCGGCGTATTTCTTGTGGGGCGACCACGTGGTCGGCGCCGAGCTCGGCGGCCAGTCGGCGCTGGTGGGGGTAGCGGGCGGTGGCTAAAATGGTTAACTCAGGGTTTTGGGCTCGCAAGGCGGCGATGGTTACCAGGCCGAGGGTGCCGGCTCCTAAGACGGCGATGGTGGCGGCGCCTTGGGCTTTGAGGGCGGCGTGTACCCCGCAGGCGGTCGGTTCAATCATCACGGCTTCTTCGTCGCTGAGGGCGTCGGCTACCGGGTGGAGTTGGCTGGGGTGGGCGGCGAAGGCGGTGGCCCACCCACCGCCGGTGTCGTGGCAGGAGCCGGTTTGAATGCCGGGTTCGAGGTTGCCGAAGGTGGTGTGTTGGCAGTTGCCGAGGTGGCCGGCGGCGCATGAGGGGCAGGTGGGGTCAAGGTTGCGGCTTACGCAGCCTAAGACGGGTTCGAGCACTACTCGGGTGCCGTCGGTGAGGTCGCCGACTACTTCGTGACCGGGTACGAAGGGAAACGAAACGAGGGGTTCGAAGTAGCGGGCGGAGCGGCCGTCGATGGTGGCCAGGTCGGAGCCGCAGATACCAGATAGCCGGGGCCGTACCTGTACCCAGTCAGGGCCGGGCATTTCGGGTGCCTCAAGGTTGGTGAGGCGCAGCGGTCCCACGGTGCCGCCTCGTCCGGGGGTAAAAGAGCCAGCGATGCGGGCTGCGGCGTAGCGGGGGAGATTACGTTTGAACTGGAGTGCTTTCATCGCCAAGACTCCAGGGGGCCGCGTGCAGTGGGGCTATGTGGGGGAGCTAAAGGAAGTATTCGTCGGTGCATGCCGGGTGACTTTTGAAAGTCTTCGATGAGCCAGCCGCGTTTGCGAGCAATGCTGGCCAAGCGGGTTTCGGGGTTGACTGCTACGGGAAAACCGACTGCTTCCAACATGGGAAGGTCGCTGGCTGAGTCGGCGTAGGCAATGGATTCTCGAAGGTCTAAGTCGTGTTCTTGGGCGTAGTCGGCGAGCGCTTGGTAGCGGGCTTCGCCGGTGGGGGGAACCGCGGTGAGTTCTCCGTTGTAGGTGCCGTTGCTTTGCCCAAGTTTGGCGCACACGATGTCGTCGAAGAGTGGCTTGAGAGGTTCAACAATGAAGTCCAAGGCGCCGGTAATCAGGAGGGTGCGATGGCCGAGGGCACGGTGTTGGCGTACGCGACGCAGGCCGGCGGGGAATGATTTGGCCAAGATGAGTTCGCTAAATTGTTCGGCGCTGTCTTCGGATATTTGGTCGATGGGGGCACCGTCGTAGCGGCGGTAGAAATAGCGCAAGAAGTCGCTGCGGTCGCGTTTATCTAGGGCCAGCAGGGTAGGGGCTTCCATCATGGTTTTGAGTACGAAGCGCAGGCGGTCGCGTCCGGAGAGGCGGCGGCTGGCCATCCAGGAGTAAGAGGCCACCACGTTGGAGGCAATGAGGGTGTTTTCAAGGTCGAAGGCGGCGAGGTGGCGGTCGGGGGACAGTATTTGTTTGCGTAGGCGTTGGGGTCGGGTTTCTCCGCCTCGGGCGGGGGGTTTCATGGGTACCCGGCCGGCTTTAACTACTGATGGCAGGTGAATGTTGGGTACGTAATAGTCCCAGTCCACCACTCGGGGGTCAAAGCAGAAGGCGGCTTGGTCGGCTGCGTCGAGGTCGTCCCACATAGCCAGGAGGCGATCGAGGCCGTAGAGGGCTTCGCATTCGGCGTAGGCGCCGTAGAGGTCGACGTAACCGGTGGCTCGTTCTACCAGTTCGCTTTTTTCGGCCAGGCGGGCGCCGAATTCGGCTTGGCGGCCGCGTACCGGTAGGGAGCCGACGATTTTTTCGGCTCGGGTGAGCATGGTGCTGGCCCGTTCGAGTTGTTTTTTGACGCGGCCGCGCCCGGGGAATGACCATTCGGGTACGGAGATGGGTTGGCCGTGTTCGTCGTAGATGGGGTTTTCGGTGAACCAGGCTCGCACCATGTCGACGAGGTGGCCGTAGCTCAGGGGGTTTTGGCTGCCGGAGGCTACTTGCACGATGTCGGGCCATTGTTGGGGGCCACGGGCCGCGACGGAACAAATGGCGGCGACTACGTAGTCCACGGGGATGACGTCGATGATGCCTTCGGGTACGCCGGGGAATTCTTTTAGCAGGCCCCGGGCGTAGGAGATGATCACTGGTTCGGCCATGCGGAAGCCGCGTATCCACCCGGGGGATGGTTCGGCGACTGCTGATTCGATAATGGCGGGGCGCACGATGCTGAGGGGAATCTCGCCTACTGATTCGGCCAAGGCGATTTCGCCGAGGGCTTTGGTGTAGGCGTAGGCGTCGGGGAAGCCCAGTGAACTGGCTCGGGATATGCCGGCGGTGGCCATGTAGTCGTTGATCCAACGGGTGCGGAGTTGTTCGGTTTTGTCGGCCAGGGCGGGAGTACCGGCGGCGCCGAGTTCGTTGGCGGCTTTGCTTTGGAATTCGGCGAGTTGGTCGGGGGTGCGGCTTTGGGATTCCACGTCGAGACGTATGCGTCGGGCGCTGGCTACTTCGGTGCGCCAGTCGACGTTGACGTAGAAGGGGCTTTCGTTTACGGGTTCTTCGGGGGCGGCGCCGCGTCGGCTGCCTGCTACATAACAAGTGGAGACGGCCACCATGTGGGGGGTGACTTTGAGTTCGGCCAGGGTTTGGGCGATGCGTACTGGGCCCAGCAGGTTAATTTCGACAGCTTGGTCGAGAGGAGAATCGAAACTTACCGAGGCGGCAGAGTGGATGAAAATGTCGCAGGAGGCGAGGGCGGAGCGTCCTTCATCATCAAGCATGAGGCCGTCGACGCTGACGTCGCCGCCAATGGCGGTGATGCGACGGGCGGCCATTTCGGCAAATTCTTCTTTGCCGAGGTCTTTGCGCAAACGGTCGAAGGCATCGTTGCGCAAGATGTCTCGGTCGACGCGGCGTTGGGCGCCGCGGCGGCCGGGGCGTACGAGGAGCACCAGTTCGCAGTCGGGGGCGGAGCGCAAAAGGCGTTCGACGAGGGCGGTGCCTAAAAACCCGGTGCTGCCGGTGATGGCGATGCGTTTACCGGCTAAAGACTGGGGAATCATGCCTTATGTCTATCAGAAAATAGCAAGACTTACCAATTGGTACATAAATGGGTTAGGTTGTGCGCATGGCTCCAAGAGGCGAAACCAAAGAACGGATACTCCAAGCGGCGCTGGAATCGTTCGGCACGGTGGGCTATGACGGCACGTCGTTAGACGACCTGGCAGTAGGCCTCGGCATACGCAAACAAACCATTCTTTATCATTTCGTGTCTAAGCGAAATCTCTTGTCGGCGGTGGTTGACCATAGTGCGGGCTACCTCACTGAAGCTCTTGAGCAGGTTTTGTCGTCTAAAGCGTCGGACGCTGACCGTATTGAAGAGTTGGTGCGCTCGGTGTTTCGGGTGGCTCTTGAGCAACCTCTGCTCCTTGGTTTGCTTCGCGAGGTGAGTCGCCCGGGTTCGCCGGCGGCGCCACGTTTGCGCTCCATGATGGTGCCGCTAATGGACCGTGCTGTGGCTTGGATGGAAACTGAAATGGCCGCTGGTCGTATGCGCCGCACCGACGCCCAGTTGGTGTTGTTGAGTGCTTATTCCACCGTGGTGGGCTTGGCCACCGAGATTGAGGTGCTTCGAGCGGCCGGTATAGAACGTGCGCTCCGCCCGGTTGCCCTTCGCCGCCGTGAGCTCCTGCGTTTCCTCCGGGCTTCACTCATTCCAGCCAAGTAACAGCCTCCCACAATTCAAAAAACGCAGTCACGTAGGCTCTGACCCCACGTGACTGCGACGAAGGGTTGACTTGGCTAGCGGGCGGTGTTGTGGCGTTGGGTGGCGTGGCGTTCGAGGGCGAGGTCTACCAGGCGGTCGATGAGACCGGGGTAACTCAGCCCGGCGTTGAGCCATAAGCGGGGGTACATAGAAATCGGGGTGAACCCGGGGATGGTGTTGACCTCGTTGAGAATGACTCGCCCATCGTCGGCCACAAAAAAGTCCACCCGGGCCATGCCGGCGCACCGCAAGGCCAAATAAGCCTGGGCGGCCGTGGTTTGTAACTCGACAACAAGTTCGGGGTCTAGGTCGGGGTCCAACACGAGGTCGGCTCCGTCGGCGTATTTGTCGTCGTAGTCGTAAAACTCGGCTCCGGGGCAAATCTCACCGGGGCCAGAAACCTGTGGCCGGCGGTTACCCAGCACGGCTAATTCAATTTCTCGACCCACGATGGCTTCTTCAACAAGAATCCATTGGTCGTAAGTGGCGGCCGTGGCCAGCGCAGATTGCAAGGTCAAAGCGTCGGTGGCCCGAGACACCCCAATGGATGACCCCATGTTGGCGGGTTTCACAAAAACCACCGGGCCCAGGTCGGCCAACAGTGAGGCCAGTAATGCTTGAGCGGCTTCGCTCCCTGCTGTGGGCAAATCGTCGGCGTGGAGACTGCGGTGGCGGGCTTGACCGATGCCGTGGTGGGCCAAAATGTCTTTGGCGGCCAGTTTGTCCATGGCGAGCGCCGAGCCCAACACGCCGCTGCCGATGTAAGGCACGCCGGCTATTTCTAGCAATCCTTGCATGGTGCCGTCTTCGCCCAAGGGGCCATGCAGCAGGGGGAACACCACCACGGGCCCGGCGGCGGCCAGTTTGCGTAACTCGGGGAGAGGGTCCCAGGTGGGGCCACTGGGGTCTAAGGCCTCGGGCAGGTCGTCGGCGGCTAAGGCTTCAGCGGCGGCGGTGGCCAGCGACCAATGGCCGTCACGGTTAATGCCTACCGGTATTACGTCGTATTTTTCTGCATCGACGGCAGCCAAAACGTGGCGCGCCGATACGCAAGAAACATCGTGTTCGGCGCTGCGGCCGCCAAAGAGCACCACTAGTCGTTGTCGATCAGTCATAAAAACATCGTAGAGGTCTGGAGGGCGATGCGGGTGGCACCACTTGAGGGCTTCGGCCTGTGAGAATAGCGCCATGGAATTTTCGTTAGCCCAGGTGGCTGAAATAACTGGCGGGGTGTTGTGCGGCGACAACGTGAACCTCAACGTGAAGCTAGATGGGGCTACCCAAGATTCGCGCCGCATCACCCCAGCATGTTTGTTTGTGCCTTTACGAGCCGAACGTGACGGGCACGATTTTATTAGTGCTGCTTTAGCTGCCGGGGCGGCGGGTTTTCTGACCGAGCAAGAATCCACGTTGGGCCCGTCGGTGCTGGTGCCTGACACGGCGTCGGCGTTACAGGCGCTGGGAGCAGCGTCCCGCACGTCAATTACGGCCCCGGTGGTGGGGGTTACCGGGTCGGTCGGTAAAACCTCGGTCAAAGATCTTACCTCAGCGGTGCTGAACCAAAAAGGCCCTGTTCATGCCAGCCCGCGGTCATTCAACAACGAAATAGGGGTGCCGCTAACTCTTTTGAACACTCCAGAAGAAGCCACCGCCGTGGTGGCCGAAATGGGGGCCCGTCACCCGGGCGACATCAGCAACCTCTGCGCCATGGTGCGCCCCGATGTAGGGGTTATTACCACCATCGGTATGGCCCACACCGGGGTGTTTGGTTCGCTTGAAGCGGTGGCCCAAGCCAAAGGGGAGATTATTGTGGGCCTTCCGGCGACTGGTTGTGCGGTGCTTAACGCTGATGTGCCGGCGGTGATGGCCCAAGCGGACCGCACAAGAGCCCACGTGTTGACCTTTGGCCAAGCGGGCGAGGTGCGGGCCCGTGAGGTGCGGGTGGGCGCCGACTTGCGGCCTTCTTTTTTGTTGGAGTCTCCGTGGGGACGCATTGAGGTCCGTTTAGCGGCCCGAGGAGCGCACATGGTGAACAATGCGTTGGCGGCCGCCGCCGTGGGTTTGGTGTTGGAGGTTTCTCTTGATCAAGTAGCGGCCGGTTTGGCACAAGCCGAGCTTTCGCCTTCTCGCATGCAGGTGGGCACGGCTGCCAAGGGTTTTGTGGTTATTGATGATGCTTATAACGCCAACCCGCTGTCGGTGGGGGCGGCTTTAGAAGCTTTGGCGACGGTGGAGGCAACAGGCCGCCGGGTGGCCGTGTTGGGTTTGATGGCCGAGTTAGGCGACGATGCTCCGTTTGCTCATCAACAAATGGCGCAAAAAGCTGCCGCCCTCGGCGTGGAGTTGCTCACGGTGGGCACCGACCTTTACGGCCCTCCCCCTGAAACAGATATTGACGCAGCGCTTAAAAACTTGGGCCCCGGTGACGTAGTGCTGGTAAAAGGCTCGCTGGTGGCCGGGCTACAAGCCTTAGCGAGTCGGTTGTTGGCGGGCTAGTTCAGTCTCCGTCGACGGGCATTTCTCGGGGGCGTAGCGGGGTGTTGGATTGGTTCCAGGTGTGTAAATCGGCGGCGTCGCAGGCCGGGCACAGAAACACCACTTCCATGGCTTGGATAGAAAGCTGCGTGCCGCGTGATTTTTCTACAATGGACCGGGCGGCTTGGCGTAGGTCGGTGGCGTCACAGGTGGGGCAGGTGGGGGTGCGGTCCCGTACCCAAGACAGGTCACACAAACCGCAGGTGACGGTGATGGTTTCTTGGCCGGGTTCGCCTTTGATGACCCCGTCAAGGTTTTCGTTTTCGCCACAGTTGGGGCAAGTAATAAGCGACATAGTAAAGAACGTTAGCGGCCGGTGGGCACAGAGATGCCCGGCGGTAGCCTGCCTCCCTCATGGACCGTTAGCTCAGTTGGCTAGAGCGCTCGCCTCACACGCGAGAGGTCACTGGTTCGAGTCCAGTACGGTCCACCAAAAACCTCAAGGCAACCTTGGGGTGAACACAGAGGCAGGTTCGCCGCCCGGTGTATGAGCACGTAGAGCGAGACAGGTAGCCCTGCTTAAGAAGGCGTTTTTTGTCTGGCCTCAGTGGCGAGTACCGTGCCGGCAAGAACCACCACTAGCCACAATGCAGTCACGTTCCAAACATTTTGGGCGGTTGACATGCCTTCACCGGGGTGTTGAAGGTGGAAGACAGCGTGCGGCAGGGAGAAGGCCAAATAACCAATGGTGGCGATGATCGTCATGTCGCGGCGAAGGTACAGCCCTGCTATCAGTACTAGCAGCCCGGTGGCCAGCAGCCCAGAACCGGTGTCGGCCGCAAGATGTTCGTTAAAGGGTGGCAGCGCCGATACCACCCTTGGAGACCAACCAGGGAAGTTTTGGAACCAATCCGCAGGAGAGAGTATGGCCCAAAGTCCTGACAGGATGTTTTGCACCCCAAGGCCGATCAAGACCAACCGTTTCCAGGTCGGTGACATGTCGCGTTCTCCTCTTGTTTTTGAGCGGTTCCTTTTAATCCCGCTGCAGTTACAAAGTATTTTATTTGCTGCTGATTAGCAAATAACAAACCGGTCGGCCACACTATCCAGATGAACGAAACAGTTTCTGGCCACATTATTCGCCGCAGCACCAGCGAGTCCACCCCGTGGTGGCCCGAACCCACCTTGCCACCTACCGGTACCCCCAACGTGGTGGTGGTGTTGCTCGACGATACCGGCTTCGCCCATCTCGGTTGCTACGGCGGGCTGGTCGACACACCCAACTACGACCGCCTGGCCGAGCGGGGCCTTCGCTATACGAACTTCCACAC
>DUCC01000024.1 GCA_012959995.1 Acidimicrobiia bacterium | reverse complement strand
ATCAGGGTCTCTAACTGCGTTACGTCTTTTTCTGTGGGGCGGGTGCCGGCTTCGGTAAGGCGGTCCAACTTCTCGGGAAGGCATGCCAACTCGGCCATCACCAACCATAAGTCACCTTCAAGTTTTAACAACACTTCAGCTAATTCTGAGCCAGCAGCAGCCCGAGCCAAACCCAATGCTGCTTGGGTTTCATCCACATCGCCGTAGGCCACCGGTTGCGGACTGTCTTTGGCTACCCGGCCGCCATAAAGCAAACCAGTGGTGCCGTCATCGCCTTTGCGGGTGTAGATCTTCATTGGTCAGATTCTAGACGAGGCGGGCATGAACTCTTGCTTTGGTAGCGGAGCGTTACGCTAGGGGCACAACCTTTTACATCATGACTACTCAATCCGTACCGGCGCGGCCGGATAAACCTGAAACTGAGCGCTGGCCTTTGCCTTGGCTGCGCTCTTTGGGCTTTCGTTATCTCTTGATTCTTGATTCGGTTGGCTTATTTGCCTTGATGGCATTCATTATCACCGTGCGTTTTGGTACCGCTTGGCCTACCTATTCCATTAACTACCATTTGGCGGGCTTTGGGGCGGCCACGGTTATTCATTTGGGGGTTTATTATTTCGGTGGCCTTTACGAATACGAGCAACGCTTAGGTCGGCCAGGCTGGCTGCCACGGGTTTCTGCACTCACTCTTTTTGCGGTGCTGATATCTGCTTTCTTTGCCCTTACTACCGGGCGCTATTTCATGCCTCGCGGAAACTTGTTGGCTTTTTTGGTGGCGGCTTCGCTGCTGGTTACTTTTAATCGTTGGCTGTCTCGGTCGGTGCGCTCTCGACGTTTTGGGCATCCACGGGTTCTTTTGGTGGGGCAAACTGAGGATCGGGCCTTAGCGGCTCGCCACATTGAAGAGGCCGGCGGAGACATTGAGGTGGTAGGACAAGTTGCACCGGGCGGCCACTTGATACACGAGGTTGACCAAGTAGAAGCCACCGATGTGCTGTTGTTGAGTGGTGAAACTCTGGATGAGATTTATCCGCAGCCTTTGGGTCAACTTGGCCACCGCCGGGTTGGGGTTTACAAGCGAATAACCCCCGCCGACACTTTGTTGGGTCTGCAACGCAGTCGTCAAATAGCCGGTATGCCGTTTGTAGCTTTAAGAGCCCATGCGGTGCCGTCGCATTCCCTGCGGCTCAAACGTCTTTTGGATTTGCTGTATCTTTTACTGGCTGTGCCGGTGGCCGTATTGGGGTTTTTCTTGGTTGCGCTCTATGTACGAACTCGCGCCGGGACAGGTATTTTTTATCGTCAGCAACGAGTGGGCTACCTTGGCCAGCCTTTTGCCATGTGGAAGTTTCGCACCATGGCCCACGAAGCGGAGTCGACTACGGGGGCGCAATTAGCTACAGAAGCCGACCCTCGAGTATTGGCGGGCATGGGGTGGTTGCGGAAGTCCCGGTTAGATGAACTCCCCCAGTTGTGGAATGTACTGAAAGGTGAGATGTCGTTGGTGGGCCCTCGGCCCGAACGCCCGGAGTTTGTTGACCAGTTCGAAGCCGAAATACCTGGTTACGAGCGCCGCCACGATGTACCGCCGGGCTTGACCGGTTTGGCTCAGGTGCGTGGCCATTATCAAACGGACCCGTCATACAAATTGGGTCACGACCTGCAATACATCGTGAACTGGTCAGCGATTCTTGATTTGCAAATCGGGCTCAGAACGGTATTGGTAGTGCTCCGCCACTCGGCTCGATGACCTCCGCTCCTTTGCCGTCGCTTTCAGTAGTCATCCCGGCGTTAAATGCCGCCAATGTCATCGAGGCTTGCCTTGAAGCAGTATTTGCTCAGGAATATTCGGGCCCTCTTGACGTCACGGTGGCCCTTGCCCCGAGCGATGACCACACCCAAGAAATCTTGAACGAATGGCAAGCAAAAGAACCCCGCTTGCAGGTGGTTGCCAACCCCAGTGGCCGTACCCCGACAGCTTTGAACTTGGCTATCGCCGCTAGCCGCGGCGATTTGGTGGCTCGAGTGGATGCCCAGTCGGTGCTCCCCCCTGGTTATCTGCAACAAGCGGCAGTTACTTTGGCGCGCACCGGAGCAGCCAACGTGGGCGGGGTGCAAAACCCGGTGGGCGATGAAGGCATGCAACAAATCATTGCTTTGGCCATGCGGTCTCCGTTTGGGGCTGGCCCGGCAAGTTTTCGTGGCCATGGCCACAAGGGGCCGGTAGATACCGTTTATTTAGGTACCTTTACCCGGGCGGCGCTGGAGGCCGTGGGTGGTTTTGATGAGTCTTACATTCGCAATCAAGATTACGAACTCAACTGGCGACTTCGTGAAGCGGGCTTGACCGTTTGGTTTGACCCAACTCTCGTGGTGGATTATCGGCCGCGACCTACCTTGAAGAAACTGGCCTCTCAATACTTTCAATATGGAGCATGGAAACGCCGCATGCTTCTGAAGAACCCACGGTCGCTGCGGTTACGCCAGTTGGCAGCACCAGGGCTGGTTCTGGCGCTCTTCGGGTCAGCCATAGCACTCGCTTTGGGCAGCCTTTGGGGGCTTACCGTGCCCGGTGTTTATTTGTTTGCTTTATTGGCCGCATCCACCAAACAAAGGGATCTTTTAGCCCCCCAGCGGTGGGCTTTGCTGCGAACCTTCGCCACCATGCACTTGTCTTGGGGTTGGGGCTTTCTGTTTCGGCTTTCAAAGTAACTTCAGTGAACCAAGCACAACGACCGAAGCGATAGGGTAACCCGATGGCCGAAAACCTCGCAGATTCCGACCTCATCGAGCTCAGTGCCAAGACCCCACTCGGCCCTTATCTGAGGGAAATGTGGGAGCGGCGTGAGTTTGCCATTGTGGTACCAGCGAACGACATTCGGGCGCAGAATATGGACACTGCTCTTGGCCAACTCTGGCATTTGTTAAACCCGCTCATGCTCATCGGGGTTTATTACGTCATCTTTGGGGTAGTGCTTAAAACCAGTCGCGGAGTAGACAACTTTCTTGGTTTTTTAGTGGTGGGTATTTTAATTTTCCAGCTAACACAACGGGCCGTACAAGAAGCTGCCGCCTCAATTAAACGCAACGAATCGCTTATCCGGTCCATTCAGTTTCCTCGATCACTCTTGCCGGTTTCGGCGGTTACTGGCCAAACCATTGCTTTTGCCCCGAGCCTTGTGGTGCTCCTTGGATTTGTGCTCATCACTGGAGAACTCCCTACTTGGCGATGGTTCGCTCTCCCCGTGATTTTGCTGGGCCAAGCCTTATTCGGTGTCGGCGCTGCTTTCATCATTGCTCGTGTCGGCTTCGCGGTGACCGACATTCAGCAAATTTTGCCTCACTTGTTTCGCCTCTTGTTCTATATGTCGGGGGTTATTTTCAGTGTGGAAGTTTTCATCACCAACACCACTATGCAAAACTTGTTTGCTTTAAACCCTATGTATGACATCATCACCATTGCCCGATGGTCGCTCATGGGGCTGCCAGCACCTACCGCCTGCGTCGTGGGCCTTATCGTTTGGGCGACCCTTCTTCCAATTGCTGGACTGCTTTATTTTCGGGCCGGCGAGCACCGGTATGGAGCATGAGTATGAGGACGGCCCTGGTGGTCGACGATGTAAACGTCATTTACCGGGTCTACGAAGATGCCAAACCGGGAATCAAACAAATGTTTTCCAAAGGTCGTTCTCGGCGAAAGTTCCGCTCCATACATGCCGTCCGAGGCATCTCGTTTCGCCTAGACGAAGGGAAAAGCCTCGGCATAATCGGGTCGAATGGCTCTGGTAAGTCCACTTTGTTAATGGCCCTTACGGGGCTGCTTCCTTTAGAGTCAGGAAAAATAAAAGTACGCTCACGCCCCACCTTGTTGGCAGTTAGCGCCGCTCTTCGCCCGGGCCTTTCGGGTCGACGGAACATCATTATTGGTGGGTTAGCCATGGGCATGTCAAAGCGTGAGATCGAAAGCAAATTAGACGACATCTGCGCTTTTGCGGAATTGGAGGATTTTATTGATCTTCCTATGCGTGCTTATTCTTCTGGAATGCGGGCTCGGTTATCATTTGCTATTGCCACTGCTCATCAGCCAGAAATCTTGCTTATTGATGAAGCATTAGCAGTTGGCGATGCTCATTTCAAAGAAAAAAGTGCCGCTCGGATTAACAAGATCCGCTCTCAAGCAGGTGCGGTGATATTGGTGAGTCACGACACGGCTGAAGTAGCTCGATCCTGCGACCGTACCTTATGGATTGAAAAGGGCGAACTAAAAGCCGACGGCCCCACCGATGAGGTGATCGCTCTTTACCGGGCGGCCACCCACCCCGCTGGCTAGCCGGAACCCATGCAGGCAGAGCGCTTATTAGCGGCTGGCGCAGAGTTGGCCGAAGGTCCGGTTTGGGATACGCAGGCCCAAGAGGTGGTGTGGGTTGATGTCTTGGCCGGTCAGATAAATCGACTTTCATTAAGTGGCCAGGTAGGGTCCCCCACCCAAATGTCTACTTCGGTGGGGGCTCTTGCCTTCACCGCCACAAATTCTTGGCTAGCGGCAACTCCCGATGGCTTATGTCGTCTTGACGATCGCTCTCTGGTAGTTGGGTTACCTCTACAAGCACCAGATCTGCGCATGAACGACGGCAAGGTGGACCCACAGGGGCGTTTTGTGGGTGGAACCATGACCACTGGCCGGCCCCGCAAAGGTGCCGGTTCTTTATGGTCTTTCGGTGGCGCTGGCGTGCGCATGTTGGTTGACGGCGTCACGATCTCGAATGGGCTGGCTTGGTCCGCCGATGGCTGCACCATGTTTTATGTTGATACCCCTACGC
Organism: Acidimicrobiia bacterium; assembly: GCA_012959995.1. Taxonomy (NCBI): domain Bacteria; kingdom Bacillati; phylum Actinomycetota; class Acidimicrobiia; species Acidimicrobiia bacterium. The sequence goes on along the minus strand of DUCC01000024.1, from coordinate 9,612 downwards.
AACGGATTGACGCTTTTGACTACGATCCCTCAAGCGGTGTGGTGGCCAACCGTCGACCCTGGGCGCATATTCCTTCAGAAATGGGGGCACCAGATGGCATGTGCATTGATGTTGAAGGAGGCCTTTGGGTTGCCTTGTGGGGAGGCAGCGCAGTGGTTCGTCTAATCGACGGAACAGTGACCGAACGTATTGAAGTACCAACACCCCAGGTCACTTGCCCTGCTTTTGTCGGGCCTAAGTTAGATCAACTCGTTATTACCACCGCCGCCATAGGCCTCGACCCTTGCCCCGAAGGAGCAGGCGATCTCTATATCTGCACCCCGGGGGTCGCCGGCACTTTGCCTAACCCTCTGGGGAGTTGGGCCAACTAGCTCTCCAGCACTGCGGCTATTTGCTTGGCGGCTCGCTCTGCTGGACTTTCTGCTCTCTCTAGGTGCAGGTGGTGGTATAAAAATTCTTCTGCTTGTTTGCGGACCTCTTCTCGAGAAGGTGGAGGTTCTCTCAATGCTTTGGCCAACTCGTCAACAGAGGAACTAAGAGAAAAAGCACCTCGATGGTCAGCAAAGGTCGGGACCTTCTCGCCATGTGGATTGTGGTAGGTCATGGGTACGCCTCGCACCAAAGCCTCGTAGCCCAGGGTGCTAAACCGGGTTACGAACCTCGGTGAGCGACTCAATAACGCCCCCGCATCTTCTTGAGACCGACGCCATGGTGCCACTAGCCCTTTGTCGGCCACATGCTGTGAAATGGTGTACCGCCACCCAGCGAGGCGGCTAGCTTTTTGCACACTCTTTAACCATGGCCGGCGGTGTTGTTCCCCCACCCCGTAAGTGAAGTTGAGATTCACCAGCAGTTTTTCGTCTTGAGCCGGTAGGGGTTCTTGGTGCCAGAGTTTAGTTAACCGTTCGCTGCCGATCAGAGTCCGAGAGCAACCGGAGAGAGCGTCGTAACTGTATTGCCCAAGGCAAAATACGTGATCTACGCTTCGGTAGGCCTGCCGTTGTTTTCCTGTGTCAACGTCTTGAAAGTCTTGCACGCCTTCTACCCATGCGAAGGTGGGGACTTGCTGGTTTTTCATAAAATCAACCAACGAAGCGGTAGTCCCCCAATCGTTTAGCACCACTAATGCTGTTGCTTGGGTTAGTTGGGTCTCGGTGAGGAGTTGCCCCCCAGCCCATGGGGCGGCATCTAAAAGTTCTTTATGTCGTTTTACTGATGGCCGCCACCGGTGCAGCACTCGGCGGGGCGGGGCAGGCGCTACCACCAAGCAAGGTTTTCCTCTTCGGTGGAGCTGGTTAGCCAAAGGCAGAAGTTCTTCTAAGTGGTAGGCGGCTTGAGCCACCAGGATTGCTGCTGGTTGTTCATTCACTTCTGGCGAAGATCCGCCAATTATTTGCAATACGGGCAAACGATCAAACAATACCTGGGACATGGCGGACTATTCGGTGGAGAGTCGTGCCGTGGCGCCGCCATCAACAACCAGCATTTGGCCGGTCAGATAAGGGGTTTGCTGGCTGTCGGCAAAGTGCACGATGGTGGGGGCGACCTGGCCGGGGGTGGCAATAAAGCCCAGCGGTGTTTTGTCTATCAAATTTTGGCGGTTGCCTTCTGGGCCGGCGGGGTGGGGGCGTCGACTTAAACCATCTTCCAGCATGGGGGTGGCTACTGCCCCAGGAAGCACTGCGTTGCAACGAATGCCTTGGGGGGCGAGTTCTAGCGCCGCAGCGCGGGTTAATGCCACCAATGCTCCCTTAGAGGCGGCATAGGCGGCCACGTTGATAGAAGTAGCTACGGCGTGCACTGACCCCACGTTTACAATGGCTCCTTTTGCTCGGGCCAGTTGTGGGGCTCCGGCCCGTATCATTTGAAAAGCACTTCTTACGTTGACATCAAAAACTGCTTGCCACTCCTCGTCGCTAGTAGCAGTCAGAGGCTTATCTAGGCCTACCGCGGCATTGTTTACTATGGCGTGAATTTTTTCGACGTCAGCCAGGCGTTCAAAAAGCTCTTTAACCGCATCTGGTTGCGAAAGATCAGCGTACTCAAAGCGTTCAAGGGGCTCCGGCGCCTCATTACGCCCTACTCCTATTACTTCCCAGCCTTGACGACGAAACTCTGCACAAACGGCAGCCCCGATTCCACTACTTACTCCAGTGACGACAGCAACTCGGCTCATAGGTCCAACTCTACGCCGAGTTCGTGAGCCAGGTTTTTCAAGGCCCGCACGTGTACCCGGGCCGAGGCCTCCAAAGTATTCGAAGCATTATGGGAACCAAAAATAACGTTCTTTAACAAGCGAATGGGGTCGTCTGGTGCTGGCGGTTCTTCTTCTAACACATCTACGGCGGCGCCGGCCAGGGTGCCATTTTGTAAAGCCCGCACCAGCGCTGGGGTTTCCACTACTGCCCCACGCCCAACGTTTACCAGCCACCCGCCGGGTTTCATGAGGGCAAGGTGTTGGTCGTTGATGAGGTGCTGGGTGCTGGGGTTCAGCGGGCAATTAACCGACACAATGTCGCTACGGGACATGAGGTCCTCAAAGGGGACCACCTGTGCGCCTAACTCTGTAGCAGCCTTTTGGCTTTCTGATGAGGGGTCTGAACCCAAAACGGTCATCCCGGCTACTACGGCTCGGCGCACCACGGCCCGGCCGATGCCTCCCAGCCCAATGACTCCGATGGTTTTTCCTCCCAAAGACCGTCCGGCGGGCTTAGGCCATTGTCCGGCTTGTATCCCATGATCAACAGCATGGAGTTGTCGAAGCAACAACACACAGTAAGCCATAGTGACGTCGGCTACTTCGTCGTCAAAAGCACCGGGGGTATTAGTTACCGGAATATTCCGCAGGGCGGCGGCTTCTTTGTCTATGCCATCTACCCCGATACCCCATTTGGAAATAGCTTTTAGATCTAAACAATGGTCGAGTACTTCTGCGGTGAACTGGTCGTCGCCGGCTACTACCCCCACACACCCTTCTAGGGCCGTCACCAATTCAGTTCCTTCAAGATGTTGCCCGGCTATTTCAGGGAGTTGCACCTCGAAACCAGCGGCGGTTAAGGCCGGAAGGTAGGCCTCTATGTCTCTAATAAGTTGAATACAAGTGACAGCAATTTTCATATTGTTTGCTCCTTATTCATGCGCTGCAGGGTCTCAGCTAAAACAAAATCGGTTTCTTCGTCAATATCCGTAGCTTCAAGAGGGTCTATTTCAAAGAGCAGTGGCCGATCGCCAAAGCGGCGGCCTTCGGATATTTGCTGCCGGCTAAACACATACATGCCTGAGTTTTCTTCATAGAGGGGAGGAAGGTCTTGGGTGCGAAGCAAAACTGCGGGGTCATGATTGACCGGCACGCCATCAGCGTCATAGAGACGAGTTTGTAAACGCGTCACTGAGAATAACGAATCGTGGGTGTTTGACGCTTCTTCTAAAGCAGCAAGGCCGGCAGAAATTGTTTCGGTGCGCAACAAAGGACTAGTGGAGTGTGTTTGCAAATACCAATCAGCATCCAACTGGCCGGCATCGTGCCGGAGAATTTCTGTCATGGGTACTTCACCGCCCAGCAAATGCTTAGGTCGGGGTATCACCAACACGGTAGGAAACTTTTCTGCGCATTGATCAGCCACCGTGGGGCTATCTGTATCAACGACCACTTGAGTAATTTGCGGGCAGGCCAGCAGGGTTTGCAGCATGTGGTGAAACAACGGTGCACCATTGAAGTCCCGATAGTTTTTGCCCGGCACCCGCTCGCTGGAATGACGCATAGGCATAAATGCAACAACGTTTAGCATTGAGTCTTTCTATCCTTCTGAGCCTGGTAACGGGCGTTTTCGTTTTGTGGTAAAGCCTTTGGGGTAATAGAACCGTCGCTTTAGTTCAGCGGTGGGGTCATCGTGTTGGCGAAACCCTTGCCATGCCCCACGAAACTGTGCGTAACGAAAACGAGGGATGCTCAAAAAATTACTTAACAAGCATCTCCGAGGTACCGCAGCCACATAATCACGAAGCGTGTTGGCTATAAAAAGTCCAGTTGCTTCAATAAACCCCATCTTTTGGTGCCCAAAAACTCGCTTGTGGGCTATCGCCTCTCGACGATAACGATTCATGGTCTGGGCGATGCTTTCCTCGTGCACGTGCACAATCATGGCCTCTGCCTCATACCAAAGGCCATGACCGTTGGCCAAGGCTTGTTTTGCCCATGCCATGTCTTCAAGCCCAGTGAGGGTTTCGTCGTAGGGGTTTTGTTCCCAAACGGTGCGTCGCACCGCACAGTTGGCATTATTGCAAAAAGGGTGATCTTGTTGTGGGTCAGAAACGTAAGGAAACCAACGGCGCATCATCTCCATCTCAGAAAAGTGGGTGCGCTCATCGCCGGTTTGTCTGCCGTAGACCAAGGCCACCTCAGGGTTTTCTTCAAAAGGAGCCACCAGCCGGGCCAACCAATGCTCATCAAATGGATACACGTGAGCACTTACAAAGACCAAGATATCGCTACTTGCTTCTCGGCAACCTACGTTGAGGGCTCGTCCGAAGGTAAAATCTCCGGGAGCAATCCTCACCACATCGGCTCCAAATTCTTGACAAATCTCTGCTGAACAGTCGGTGGAACCTGAATCGACCAAGATCACTTGATCGGCTTGATGAGTTTGCATAGCAAGACCTTCAAGCAGGGTCGGCAAATGCTCGGCCTCGTTAAAGGCGCGTATCACGATTGAAACAGAAAGAGCCACCAGCCCAGTCTATCTTCCAAGGTTGCGGCTCTTTGGCCACTACCCTGACCGTATGCATTCTGTTTCAGTGGTGATCCTCACCATGGGCGATCGCCCGGAGAGTTTAGCCGCCGCAGTCGCTTCTGCTCGCTCCCAAGAAGGCGTTCTGGTTGAGGTTGTGCTCGTCGTAAATGGAGGGAACTCGGCTCACGATTTGGCTGATGTGGTGGTTGAGCCAGGGGAAAATACCGGTATTCCTGGAGGGCGCAATCTTGGAGCGGCGGCAGCTTCTGGAGAATTTCTTTGCTTTTTGGATGACGACGCGTGGTATGCCACTAATGGGGTTATCGCCCAAGCGGTCGAAATGGCTGCTTCGAACCCGTTGGTGGCGGTGGTGGGTCTTGGGATCACTGATGCTGACGGTGAAACCACTAACCGGCACCACCCAATGCTTTTTAAGCGACCCGACCATACTTGTCAAGCAACTTCGTTCCCCGGGGGCGCTTGCGTGATTCGTAAGAGTGCATTTGACCAAGTAAGTGGATTCTACGCTGAATATTTCTATGGATTAGAGGAGACTGATCTCGCTTGGCGCCTTATCGATGCTGGATGGCAGGTTCTTTATGCTCCCCTATTGCTGATCCAGCACCCTGTCTCCTCCCCAGAAGGTAACCATCCAAACTTTTTTAAACAAACTGCCCGAAACAGAGTTTGGCTAGCTCGGCGTTTGTTACCTCCACCCTTTGCTCTCATCTACCTATTTAATTGGTCTTTTCTTTCTTTGGTACGTGAATGGCGGCGACTATCCACTCTCAAAGCAATTCTTCGTGGGTCTTTAACTGGTTGTCGCCATCGACCAAGCCAACGCCAACTAATTAGTTACCGAACCGTTGCCAGACTAACCAAGTTAAAACGCCCACCAATTATCTGATCCACCAATAATCGTAATCACTTACTGCTCTTACTAGCATTCGTTTTTCTCTTGCCGCACAACCAATGAGCAGCCTGCAAAAGTTCTTCATTGGTTATGGCGGCAGACTCAGATTCACTCAATAATCTTAAAAGCGAGGGCTTTATTTTTTTGAGTGCCTCTAGCCGGCCACGCGATCCCGAAGTACCTCTTGTACGTCGGACTGCTAGTGCATAAGCATCAGTAGAAAGCCTTGTTGAACCCATCAACCTCAATACATCAGAGTCGACTGCTTCAATGACCCTCAATGCTCCCTCATCACTTCTCTCAGCAAGTTCCCCCGCTGCAGTGAAACATGCCCCAGGGGCCGCACCTGCGGCAACGCGATAATACGCATCTGTCCGCCCGAGCACCCCTTTTGGTGCATCGTTCCATTCAAGGTCGAACGAAACGAACGCAGCCTGGATAGCACGAAAATGTTCTACAGGGTCACGGCGAGTCATAGAATCTGCTCTCCGGCGATAGGCAACACAAAGCGTTGGTTCATACACCGTCCGTCCGTTTAGGCGCAGCCACCATTGCCAAAATTCAGCATCTTCAGCGGTAATGGCTGATTCGTCAAAACCTCCCAGTGCCAGCACCAAGTCACGCTTTAATAGAGGAGCGCTTGCGATAAATGGAACTGACCGATTCGCTGGAACTAGCCATACATCCTCTCGTTTAGCGGCCCGACGACGAAATGGAAGCAGCATCGTCCGCTCGGGCACCGAGACCCAGTCTCCGTAACATCCAATTACCCCGAGCGGCGATTCTCCTAACCGCTGCACTCTCCGAGCCAACGCTGAAGGGAACAAAAAATCATCTGCGTCAAGAAACGTTACCCAAGTTCCAGATGCTGCTCTCAGCCCAAGGTTTCGCGCCGCTGCTAGTCCCTGCGATTTATCATTTTGGATGACCAAAAACCGGCCATCTGCCGCGGCTACTTTTTTGGCGATGGACAAAGTCTCATCTGATGATCCGTCGTCAATAACGACACAATTCCATATCACCCCTTTTTGACGCCGGACACTCTTCAAACACGCCGCAAGATGCTTTTCTTCATTTAAAGCCGGGATAACTACTGTTACTGCCACCCCGCTCATTTACTTACGGCCGATCGCTTCAAGAAGGTCCATTCGTCGAAAAATGTCTAAGTTGCCCCCCACCGTAGCATTGACGATTTCCCTACCGTCTGCAGCGAACATCTCACCAGCGAGCCGGTAGTTAACAAGAACACGATCCAATTTTGGATCCTTCCATGTTTTTCCTTTTCCAAAATAGTCAGGATGAAAATGGTTCACGTCATCACTGTTTGAGGTAAGCACGTCTCCCTTTCGGTCAACGTCATCAGGAATGGTGTAGCTAAAATCCATGCCAATCAGCGCAACCCGAGAGAAACCCATCCAATAGGCAAGTTGAAGGTTAATAATAGTGACTGATTGGCCGCAATAGAGACGTTGCCTTGGGTCTACTGAGAAACGGGGATGACATGCGGTGCCAGTACCTCGATCGTAAAACCCGGCATTCATTCTAAAAAAAATCATTTGATCAGTTACTTCATCATCGGAAAAGGCATCCCGATAGATGGTGGGGAAAAACTTGTAACTTGTTTCGAAACCCTTAATTTCCTTTGTGTTTTCCCGAAAAACACTTGTGTCTTCCACCACATAGTAAGTGATCGGGTCTGGGAAACGGTCTGCGGCATAAAAAATGCCATTTACACCAAAAGTAGGTACCCCTCCTAATTCTTCGACGGGGGTCTCATTCAGAGAAGGCCCATTACCAACAATAACCACCGTCTCGCCAACGTGTTTATTGTGCAGCTCATCGAACAACTCTGCGCTTCGAAGATCGAGAGCCCCCTCTTCTTTGTGGAGGAGTCGTCCGTAGTTCGTAGTCAACAACGACTCGGGGCCTCTTGTTTCTTGACATTTTACAAACTGCGTGATTTTCTTAGTCGCATCAATTGACTCCCACGTTTTTATAGAGAGCGACGAGCCAAGATTACAAGTGAGTTCCAATTCTCTCTCTGGAGAATCCACCGCAACAACTTCCACCTTGTCTCCAAGGCTTTTAATTAGTTCAACCGTCACTGGCCCAAAAGGGCGACGAACAATAAGTTTGGACGTTTTAACTCTGCCTAGTGCTACGTCACCATAGGAGTACCCGCTAAAAGGAGTTTCTTCCCATCTCGCTGCTCCTTCATCACCTTTCACAACATCTATATTGAGGTAAGAGACCTCCGCTCTTTCTTCTTTCAGTCGCTTACCTATCTCTGCGAGCGGGGCAACATCCGCAGATGTCTCAGCGAGAAGAAGAACATCAACTCCTTCTTTGCACCTTCGGATATCCACTACATCGCCCTCTTGTAACACCAGATCGGATACTAATGATCTCACTAGTACCTGAAGATGCTCTGCCCCTGCCATCGCCAATTGTTGGATTCGTTCTTTATCCTTTTCATCCACGTTTTGAGAAGCCACCCCAAGTCCAAGGCCTCGGTTTATCCCGGCCGTTACCCACTTCGTAACATCTAGATATTGAAATTGAGCTACGGTCATTGGCCGAAGAAATCCAATAATTTCATGAGTACACAAAATTTCTGGATCACCAGTAGAGACCAGACAAAGGCCAAGATACGTTGAGGCGCGGTGAAGGCGTATTTCCGCACCCTTCAATAAGCCGACCGGCAGTGATGCCGCTTTATCAACAACTACTTGTTCCTCGACCTTGGCAGCCCTATGGGCATCTTCACATAGTCGATCAGCTTCCTTCAGATGCCCAACAGAATCATTGCGCACCATGCTGGAGCGACGTTGTCGATATACACCCGATAATCTCCCCGCAGGTTTGAAGATGTACCCATGACGAAGAACTCGTTGCCAAAGATCCCAGTCTTCTGCCCCTCGCTTCATTTGCTCATCGAACCCTCCCAGTAAACGGAGTAGGTCTGTTCTCATCAACGGAGCATGAGCATTAAACGGGCATTCACCGGCAGAGGAAACAAAATCAACAACTTTCCCATCGTGCGGGCCATCAAGTGCTTCCGCTTGCTCTACAGTTGTTTCTTCTGGAACCTGGAGGGTTACTGCCCAAGAGCCTGCAACTTCTGCAAGAAGCCAATCTCTTTGCATGATTTCAACACGCCGCTCAAGTGACTTTCTGACCAACAAATCATCAGCATCAAGAAAAGTCACCAAAGGTTCTATGGCTTCCCTCAACCCCGTATTCCGGGCAGCAGACAACCCGCCATTTTTACCGTGACGGATAAGGCGAAATCGGTTATCTAATCGCTCCCAATTTGCGCCAATTTCTGCAGTCCTATCAGTCGAACCATCATCAATGATATAACAGCGCCAATTCTGAAATATCTGTGCTCTAACTGAAGCAAGGCAATCATCTAGAAACTCTTCTGCTTGAAAAGCAGGAACGACAATCCCGACCGCCAACGGAGCTCCCGAAGAAGCATGCGAAGAATCTACTGTTTCCAGCGTCAAAAAGGGCAGGTTTTCTAATTTGTCGAGAACAATCTTAACCGTTGCTGTCGTCTCTTTGCCCAAGTTCACCCGAGCGGTTTTACGCTGCCTTCTCATGTTCAGACGAAAAATCATTCTTCGCAATGTAGAAATAAAAAACACTCTCTTTGACGCTGCCCACCAAATTCGGTGAAGCCTCCAACCTAACCCTGACTTCAACCACGAAAAAAACCCACTTGGGCCTTGACTTTTCATACGTTGCGCTATCCGACCTAACAACGTTTCACCCTTTCGCTAAGTTGATACGCCCATACTCCACCTAATGCAGTTACCTTAGACTGCCATGTAGCGAATTCTTAACTTACCAATAGATAACTTGCTAACAATTTTCACCAAACACTTTCAGGGCGAACGAAATGAACACAAAAAAAACCAGTAAAAGACTTTTTCAATCAATCCTTGGCTTCTACCGCTCGCCTTC
>DUCC01000023.1 GCA_012959995.1 Acidimicrobiia bacterium | reverse complement strand
TCGTGCACGTTGCCATGCACCTCAATCATTTTTTCTAAGCCGGTGCCGGCCATTTGGTGCAGACCGTCCACGTTTTGCGTTACTAGGGCTCGGAGTTTGCCTTGATTTTCGAGATCTACTAAAGCCCGGTGGCCAGGGTTGGGGGCAATATCGGGCCACAAGACCCCGGTGGCTCGAAGGTTCCAATTGCTTTGGCGAATGGCCTGGTCGTTTACATAAACATCAATGTGCGAAGCTTTTTCAGCGTCAGGGTTTTTGGTCCACACTCCGTTAGGACCACGAAAGTCTGGAATACCACTATCGGTAGAAATACCCGCCCCGGTAAGCACCACCACCTGTTGGGCGGCAGCCACCATGACTGCTGCTTGGGCCAGGTTTTGGTTCATCTGGCAGTCTGGCTTCACCGACTACTTTTCCCACCACCAAAGTTTCACTTGACAAAGATTGAAATGTATTGAAAGATACTGAAGGCTTCCTCTGCTAATTAATCTCTTTGCCTTCGGAGGCCTTCATGACCCAATCACTTGCGCTCCCCACCGACCGTCTATATTTCGAAGTGTGGGAAGATCCCCTCGTCGACCGTTTGGGCTACGACCCTCGCTCTGCTTACGCCGAAACCTATTGGCTGGGCATTTTGGGCCCCAGCGCCAGTTGGCTTTTACGCCACCTTGCCACGGGCTTCGACCAGCACCCCAATGGTTTTGACCTTGAACTACCCGACACCGCCATGAGCATTGGTTTACGCCTAAACGGCGGACGCCACGCCCCTTTCATGCGAACCCTGGGGCGACTGTGCCAGTTTCGTATGGCCCGCCAAAGTGGCCCAGCCAGTTTGCAGGTTCGCCGCTTTATGCCGCCGCTTACCTTGCTGCAACTGGAGCGACTGCCCGTCACCCTGCGCAACCGGCACCAAAAGTTGATGGAAGCCTCTTTAGAAGGCCCTGATGCTCAACAACAGCGGCGGGCCCGCCACCTAGCCTTGACTCTGCTCTTTTTGGGCGAAGACCTCGCAGCCATTGAACGCCAACTCAACTCTTGGCGATTCAGCCCCGAAGTATGCACCGAGGCGGCCCGGTGGGCAATGCAACGGCAAAAAATCAAGCAAACTCGAGAGCAGCGTGCATCAGCGAGCGCTAAACCTGCGCTGCAAACAGCAGGCAACAGTTAGGTCGCTGGTTTTTCGAAAGAGGCAATGAGGTCAAGCAGTAGCCGTACCCCAAAACCGGTGCCGCCCTTGGTTCGATCTTCTTCGGCGGCGTCGGTAAAGGCCGGGCCGGCAATATCAAGGTGCGCCCAAGGGATGTCTTCGGGCACAAACTCACTCAGGATCAACCCCGCGGTAGACGCCCCGGCGTACGGACCGCCAATATTTTTCATATCGGCCACTGACGAGTCGTACATTTTGCGATAATCCGCCGGCAAAGGAAGTCGCCATACCCGGTCGCCGGAACTCGCAGCGGCCGCTTCAACTTGGGCTACGAAACCATCGTGGTGGCCCATCAGCCCCGCAATGCGGGGGCCCAAAGCCGCCATGCAAGCCCCGGTCAAGGTAGCGAGGTCAATAATGGCATCGGGCTTTGCTTCAGAAGCCAACGACAAAGCATCAGCGAGCACCAAGCGGCCCTCGGCATCGGTGTTGAGCACCTCAATGGTTTTACCATTACGAATGGTCAACACATCGCCTGGGCGGGTGGCGTCGCCGCCCAACATGTTGTCGGTCATGGGCATGTAGGCCTTTACCTTGCATTTTGGCGCCAACGCCGGCAGAGCCGACATCGCACCCACCACAGCGGCCGCCCCACCCATGTCCATTTTCATATCCATCATGGCTTGACCGGATTTAATAGAAAGGCCACCAGTGTCGAAGGTGATGCCTTTACCTACCAAAGCCAAGGTGCCGGTAGCCCGACCTTTCGGGGTGTAGGTAAGTTCTACAAAACGAGGGGGGTTGGTGGACCCCCGGTTGACGCCCAAGAGACCGCCCAAGCGGGCCCGCTTGATGGCCGCTTCGTCCATGACCTTTACCGTGAGACCGGTTTCTTTAGCCATGCGCCGCACCTTGTTAGCAAACTTGGGGGCAGTCAGGCTGCCTCCGGGTTCGTTGACTAAATCTCGAGCCAAACTCACCCCCGCCAATACCGCTTCGGCATCGGCTACGGCAGTTTTTGCTGCGGCAGCGGCTGAACCAGTGAGTACCACTTTGGCTAATACCGCATCAGATTTTTTTGATTTGTAGCCAAAGCGATAGGCGGCCAAACCCATGCCTTCTACCACCGCTCGGGTGGCGGCCGCCAACGGCAACCCAGAAACATTCGCTAAGTCGCAAGCCACTGATTTGTGTCTGGTGGCGGCCCGAGCCAAAACAGCGGCGGCCTTACGGAGGGTGTCGGTGGTGAGGTCATCAGCCGAACCCAAGCCCACGGCGGCTACTAGCTTTTTACCATTGGCCATGATCTGCACCTGGCCAACCTTGGC